>NZ_CP033830.1 GCF_003812745.1 Serratia sp. FDAARGOS_506 | reverse complement strand
ATTTACCTGTTTTTATGCCCGTCAGGGCATGGAAGGCGACCGCGCCGGACTCCACCGGACACCGGCCGCAAATCGCCGGAAACTGCGGGACTGACCGGAGCAACAGGCCACCCCCCTCCCTGCTAAGCCATAACCCAGCCCGCCGCCACGCAGCTGCCGCACGTCCCCCACGGGGGTGCGCAGTGGGCGCCGCGCGCCTGCGCGCGGGTACGGCGGCCCGCCTGCGGGTCGCGGCGCCGTACTGCGAGTTAGCGGCCGCCGCGCGGCCGGTTACGGGGGACACCGCACCGTCACGGCCAGTGCCCCGCTGAGCTGCACAATCCACGGATAACACAATAGCGCACTGGCAAAGGATGCCGACGCCTGAAGGGCGTGGGCACCCCGAAGGGGCGGGGCGGCCGCTTGCGGCCGGGCGAGTCCGGCGCAGGGTGTGGCCTGCCAAGCGGAGCGCGGAGGCCGAAGGCCGGAGGCGTTAGCGGCCGCTGCCCGCGTAAGCGGGGCGAGACGGGAACCGGCTCGATGCGCAGCACAGCAGAGCGACCCCGAAGGGGTAACGCCCGGTGTGGCATCAGGATTTAGTGCAATGGCAGAACATGAGCTGGAGAGATCACCGGCAAGCAGCAGCAAAGGGGCGGCGCAGCCGCCCAGATGGCTGTTTGCCGATACCGGCGATTAATTAGAGCGGTGTTTAATATCCCCCGCGTTGCGGGGGACTAGGTTTCAGCAAGTCATGTTAAATACGTGTCCGTCATGTAAACTGAAATCCCCAATAAACAGATCCCGCGCATAGGCTACGATGTCAAAATATCGGGCTACGGATTCAGGAATATCATTCAGTAGACCGCTATCATTCAGGTATTCCTCTGCAAAAGTTTCTTCGTCCTTAGCTTCGCCCATATAGGCATCTCTAAACAGGTCGAAATCAGTGCTATTAAACAGATCAACAAAGGCCACAAACGCCGCTTCGTTACCTTCCTCGCGGGCTTGTTTAAAGCCGTTAATAAAATCCCAGTTGATATGGCACTCTGACGCCATACCAGACGGAATACCCTCCCAATCCTGGAACATAAATTCTGGATCAGCCTCATTTGCGTGTAACTCGCGGCAGCGCTCGTAAAACTCCTCTGAGCTATCAAAATCGGTCAGATCGAGCCAGGCTCCCGCAATGCTTCCGCAGTTGTATTTATGGTAAGTGCCAACATAAACAGAAGGGGTCGTAATATCAGTCATGGTGTACTCCTTAAAGCGCCGATACCGGCAATTTTTCGGGCGGCGGTATTGCCTCCCGATGATTTAATTATCGGTGATTATGCCTTTAAAGTCAATACAAGTACGGAATTTATTTACCTGTTTTTATGCCCGTCAGGGCATGGAAGGCGACCGCGCCGGACTCCACCGGACACCGGCCGCAAATCGCCGGAAACTGCGGGACTGACCGGAGCAACAGGCCACCCCCCTCCCTGCTAAGCCATAACCCAGCCCGCCGCCACGCAGCTGCCGCACGTCCCCCACGGGGGTGCGCAGTGGGCGCCGCGCGCCTGCGCGCGGGTACGGCGGCCCGCCTGCGGGTCGCGGCGCCGTACTGCGCGTTAGCGGCCGCCGCGCGGCCGGTTACGGGGGACACCGCACCCTTACGGCCAGTGCCCCGCTGAGCTGCACAATCCACGGATAACACAATAGCGCACTGGCAAAGGATGCCGACGCCTGAAGGGCGTGGGCACCCCGAAGGGGCGGGGCGGCCGCTTGCGGCCGGGCGAGTCCGGCGCAGGGTGTGGCCTGCCAAGCGGAGCGCGGAGGCCGAAGGCCGGAGGCGTTAGCGGCCGCTGCCTGCGTAAGCGGGGCGAGACGGGAACCGGCTCGATGCGCAGCACAGCAGAGCGGCCCCGAAGGGGTAACGCCCTGTGTGGCATCAGGATTTAGCACAATGTCAGAACATAAACTGGAGAGATCACCGGAAAGCAGCAGCAAAGGGGCGGCACAGCCGCCCCGATGGCTGTTACTTGTCTTTGTCGCGTAGCACTTTGATTAGGCCGGTTACGGCCGTAATCAGAGCGGCCAGCGAGGTGATGATTTGCGGTAGGTTTTCGAGGATGGTAGAGGTCATATAGCACCTGTAGAGAAGTTGGCGGGGTGTCGTTTCCGACGGCCGCACTGTAACCGGGCGAATAAGGCAGGTTGTCAACAGCTTGAGCGAAGCGTCTGTTGACAACCTGCCGCGCCCGGTTTCACTGCGGTCATAGGCGGAACGACCTACGCCAACGGAACGGCTTTATGACCGGGCAGCTGAGATACCGGCGAACCTGGCTGGCGGCTGACGCCAGCCGCCAAGCGCCAGCGCGGAGGGCAAAGCCCGGAGGCCAAGCGGAGCGCGGAGGCCGAAGGCCGGAGGCGTTAGCGGCCGCTGCCCGCGTAAGCGGGGCGAGACGGGAACCGGCTCGATGCGCAGCACAGCAGAGCGGCCCCGAAGGGGTAACGCCCGGAGTCTGCCGCTGTTTATCTCTCGTTCCATCTGAAATCGGCGGTAAGGCCATTAAAAGGGTCAGTTTATCAGGGAGGCGTTAGCCCCCCATGTTGTTAATCATCAGGCAATATCGTCTTTGTAGCAGGCATAACCGAAGCTAAGCTCTGTTTTCATATAGTGGCGGGCAAAGTCCCAGGCATCGTGGCCGAAGTCCTCATAATCTGCCAGGACGATTTCGCGGGCTTTGTGCCATTGCTGTACGGAAGAAAGCGGCAGAACAGGGCAGGGAAGCGACCAGTCAGTGACGGTGTTGCAGATCATATCTGCCAGACGCTCCAGGGAGCCGTAAACCAGCTCTGTGCGCAGATCCGCCACCATGCGTTGTTTACGCAGTGATGCCAGATAATCAATCTCTTTGGTTATATCAGAATTTAAGCGGGTCTGGTAATCCATGATGTACTCCTTTGCGCGCCGATACCGGCAATTTTGCGGGCGACGGTGTTGCCTCCCGATGATTTAATTATCGGTGATTATGTCCTCAAAGTCAATATAAGTACGGAATGTGCATACATAATTTTATATCTTGCAAAGCGTTCATAGAGTGCCTGAATCGCTTTCTGACAGCCTCAATAAAAAAAGGCGGGGATTCCCGCCTTTTTTCTTACAGCTGCTTACGTGGCTTTTTACGCGTCATATACAACGGTATCGCGCAGTCTACCGCGTACAAAAAGCACGCCAGCGCGCCGCAACCGTACAGAAACGCAAGCGGCTTATTATCGAAGTAGCTGAAAACCCCTGTCGCCGCACACAGGCCCAGAACAGAGACGCAGGCGCAGGTGATCTGCACCAGATCCCTGTATCCCGCACGAACGATAAACCAGGGCAGGGCAAGCGCAGCGGCGCTAATAATTAATGCGAGAGGGACAAAAACGAGATAGTGATACATGTGAACTCCTTGATGGTTGCCGATACCGGCGATTGTTCGGGCGGCGGTATTGCCACCCGATGATTTAATTAGAGGTTTTGCGCGTCCAGGAGATTGACCTGAGCCGGGGTAACGTGAAACTTTTCCCCTTTATGGATCACGTTATGCGGGGCGCTAATTTCATCACTGATAAAGCTAACCGGGTAACGTTTTTTACCGCAAATCCGCTCGCTAAACCATGCCACTTTTGCCGCTGGCCGATCCACTGGATGAACAATCACACCGGCCATGCTGCACCCCGTTGCGGGTTCGTCCAGCGTAATGCTTACCGGGACTGTATCCCGGTAAAAAAACTTAACCGGCGGCACACCTGCCTGCGTAGCGGCTGAGACAACTGCAAGCCCGATAACCGCTATCCGATTAATAAGCATTTTATTCCCCTTACTCATGCTGATATAACCTTGCCAGCTGTTACCAGTTTACGAAATTCGCTTTCATGAATTTCACGCCCATGCTCAAGCGTTGAATACACGTTGCCGATAAGCCAGTTACCAGCCGTTTTTGTCTCGGTATACCACCATGCTTCTGTCAGAGTAAGCAGCGGTTCGCTATCCTCGCCCTTCTCATAGATCCAGATTTTAGTGACGTCTTTACCCGTTTCGTTGCTGCCCTGAATGGTAGGGTCAAAGGTATGTTCAATCTCTATATCGAAGTAACGCTGAAGGAAGTTAGTAAAGTGCATGACGACTCCTGTAAGCGCCGATACCGGCAATTTTTCGGGTGGCGGTGTTGCCTCCCGATGATTTAATTATCGGTGATTATGCCTTTAAAGTCAATACAAGTACGGAATTTATTTACCTGTTTTTATGCCCGTCAGGGCATGGAAGGCGACCGCGCCGGACTCCACCGGACACCGGCCGCAAATCGCCGGAAACTGCGGGACTGACCGGAGCAACAGGCCACCCCCCTCCCTGCTAAGCCATAACCCAGCCCGCCGCCACGCAGCTGCCGCACGTCCCCCACGGGGGTGCGCAGTGGGCGCCGCGCGCCTGCGCGCGGGTACGGCGGCCCGCCTGCGGGTCGCGGCGCCGTACTGCGAGTTAGCGGCCGCCGCGCGGCCGGTTACGGGGGACACCGCACCGTCACGGCCAGCGCCCCACTGAGCTGCACAATCCACGGATAATGCAGGAGACGAATCATGATAGGAGGCTGAAGGGGAAATGAGCGGCAGCAGGGGAAGGGGTTGCCAAGCGGAGCGCGGAGGCCGCAGGCCGGAGGCGTCAGTGGCAGCTGCCCGCGTGAGCGGGGCGAGACGCGTAGCGGCTCGATGCGCAGCACAGCAGAACGGCCCCGGAGGGGTGACGTCCGGGGGTTCGCTTTTAAAGATTTTCGACCACATCAGTAAATCGTAGTGACACCATGAAGCAAAAGTATCGTGCAGACCAGAATCAACAACAGTAACAGCAGACCTTTTTTTCGACGTAATAAAACCGGCCCCAAAGCGCCCGCAAGAAGCACACTCAACACGATTTCCGTTATACTAATCGTATTCATAATCTCTCACGTTTCCCTTTTTAGAACTCTGCCACACACGGATAAAACCTTATAACAAGCAACAAAACCCGTTATTCAGACACGGTAATGCCTAGTTTTTTTGCCAGAATTTCAGATGACAAAGAAACCCTTATCGACTTCCCGGTTACAAGGTGAATGATTGTGGCTTCATGCCCTTCAACAGAGTGGGATATTAACTCACGCTGAATGATATGCGTCTCTCCATCATTTCCCGTCACGGCTATTAGGCTCTCTGTAGAACAGGGGTTGATACTACTAATGTTGGTGTTGTTTTCGGTTTTGTTCAGCATCGCTGATCCTCAAATATCGGTTTGTGTTACGTCTGCCGCTTTGCGCTGGATAAGCGACTTAAAGAAATCCGACGCCTTCAGAATATCGCTATCCTGGAAGTCGGGAAATGTCGCTTCTGTCAGCTCCTGCGCCGTACCTGCCCGTATAACGGTTTCATCGCGGATCATCGTTCGCTTAACGCCATCAGCCTGTTTTTTGCTGAAGGAGTGCCGGAAAATAATCGCGTATTGGCCGCCGCTATCCTGATGAACAGAAGTATCCCAGCGATGATTACCCTGTTTACGATAGTGGTGATAGATTTGCTGGCCGTAGCGCTCCTGATCGGAATTACGGTAATCGAACATTAACAGTTCCAAAAGCATTAACCGATCTGGCAATTGCCAGGCGGTAGGGTGTTGAAGTGTCGCTAACATAGTTTCCCCTGAGCGTGACAGTCACGATAAGGCGGGCTTTGCCCGCCTGGTTATCAGTTAATCAATGGCACGATAAATACGATTCTGGCTTTCGTTCTCCAGCGTATTAACGTACTCCCGCAACAGGTGATACCGGTTAGCCATCGTTTCGTTCAGTTCGGCTTTGCCTTCTTCATATGCCAGCCCGCAAAAGTAACTGTAGGCATACAGACAAACAATAATCCCTACTTCGCGCGCGCTGCATTCACCTTCAAAATAGTTAGGTAACGAGAGCCAAAGAGGTTGGGGCGCTTCCATAAAAAACGCGCCATTGCTGGCCTGAAGGTATTCCCAATACCCTCCCTGGTAGTCTTTAGCGTAACGATTCAGAAAGGACTGAATGAAGTGATCTGCGCTGAAGAAAGCGCCACGAAATGCCGCAGGCATGAAGTTCATGCGGGCGTTTTCAGAAATGTAGCGGGCGGTGATTTCGATAGTTTCCATGATACTTCCTCTTAAAGCCGATACCGGCGATGGTTAAGCGGCAGGCACATCACCTGCCACTTTTTAATTATCGTACAATGGGGCGTTAAAGTCAATATAAGTACGGATTATATTTACCTAATTTTATGCCCGTCAGAGCATGGAAGGCGACCTCGCCGGACTCCACCGGACACCGGGGGCAAATCGCCGGAAACTGCGGGACTGACCGGAGCGACAGGCCACCCCCCCTCCCTGCTAGCCCGCCGCCACGCGGCCGGTTACAGGGGACACTGAGAAAACAGAAAGCCAACAAACACTATATATAGCGTTCGTTGGCAGCTGAAGCAGCACTACATATAGTAGAGTACCTGTAAAACTTGCCAACCTGACCATAACAGCGATACTGTATAAGTAAACAGTGATTTGGTAGATCGCTATGAAGGTCGATATTTTTGAAAGCTCCGGCGCCAGCCGGGTACACAGCATCCCTTTTTATCTGCAAAGAATTTCTGCGGGGTTCCCCAGCCCGGCCCAGGGCTATGAAAAGCAGGAGTTAAACCTGCATGAGTATTGTGTTCGTCACCCTTCAGCAACTTACTTCCTACGGGTTTCTGGCTCGTCAATGGAAGATGGCCGCATCCATGATGGTGACGTACTGGTTGTGGATCGCTCGCTGACGGCCAGCCACGGCTCAATCGTAGTCGCCTGCATCCATAATGAATTTACCGTGAAGCGGCTACTGCTGAGGCCCAGACCCTGCCTGATGCCGATGAACAAAGATTTTCCTGTGTACTACATTGACCCGGATAATGAGAGCGTTGAAATCTGGGGAGTGGTTACGCATTCCCTTATCGAGCATCCGGTATGTTTGCGCTGATTGATGTCAATGGCATGTACGCCAGCTGTGAGCAGGCATTTAGGCCAGATCTGGCAAACCGAGCAGTGGCCGTTTTATCCAACAATGACGGCAACATTGTGGCCCGTAATTACCTGGCGAAGAAAGCGGGCCTGAAAATGGGCGATCCGTACTTCAAAGTCAGACCCATAATCGAGCGTCATAACATCGCTATTTTTAGCTCTAATTACACTCTCTATGCCTCCATGTCGGCCCGGTTCGCGGCCGTAGTTGAGTCCCTTGCAAGCCACGTCGAACAGTATTCAATCGACGAGCTTTTTGTTGACTGCAAAGGGATAACGGCCGCCATGAGCCTTGACGCTTTCGGGCGCCAACTGCGCGAGGAAGTCAGGCGACACACAACGCTGGTATGCGGGGTCGGTATTGCCCGTACTAAGACGCTGGCGAAGCTGTGTAACCACGCTGCAAAAACATGGCCCGCTACTGGCGGGGTGGTTGCTCTGGACGATGGCGCCAGACTGAAGAAATTAATGAGCATCCTGCCGGTTGCGGAAGTCTGGGGCGTCGGCCATCGTACAGAGAAAGCACTCGCCACAATGGGGATCAAAACGGTGCTGGATTTAGCCAGGGCAGATACGCGCCTAATCCGTAAAACATTCGGCGTTGTGCTTGAAAGAACGGTACGGGAGTTGCGCGGCGAGGCTTGCTTCAGCCTGGGAGAAAACCCTCCTGCGAAGCAGCAGATTGTTGTGTCGCGCTCATTCGGCCAACGCGTAGAAACCCTGACGGACATGCAGCAGGCTGTCACCGGATTTGCAGCGCGCGCAGCTGAAAAACTGCGTAATGAGAGGCAATACTGCCGCGTCATAAGCGTCTTTATCCGTACCAGTCCTTATTCAGTGCGTGATACACAGTATGCCAATCAGGCAACCGAAAAACTGACGGTGGCAACCCAGGACAGCCGCACGATAATTCAGGCAGCACAAGCCGCGCTGGCGCGGATCTGGCGGGAAGATATTGCGTATGCAAAAGCAGGGGTCATGCTGGCAGATTTTAGCGGGAAGGAGGCCCAGCTTGATTTATTCGACTCTGCTACGCCTTCAGCTGGCAGCGAGGCTTTAATGGCTGTTCTTGATGGTATAAACCGGCGTGGAAAGAGCCAGCTTTTTTTTGCAGGCCAGGGCATCGATAACTCCTTTGCCATGCGTCGTCAGATGTTGTCACCTGATTACACGACAGACTGGCGCTCAATACCAATAGCCACCATCAAATAATTACCGGCGCCGTACACGGGCCGGTTAACCCCTCAACCGGCCGAAACAAGTTTCGGCACGGTTTCGCGGTTTTCGGTAAAAGCCGTTTCCTCTGTATAAAAGATCAGCTAAATTATGTGTATTGCACAATACATATATGTGAGGTTAGCAGTGAATTTGCCTACGCCCGAAACCTACGATGAACTTCAGAGAGCCTACGATTTTTTCAATGAGAAGCTATTCAGCAACGAGCTGCCGCCATGCCTGATAACGTTGCAGCGTGAGAAGCGAACGTATGGCTATTGTTCCTTTAAGCGTTTCGTCGGCCGTGAGAGTGGGTACACGGTAGACGAGATCGCTATGAATCCGGTGTATTTCTCGATCAGAACCATAAAGGCCACGCTTTCAACACTGGTGCATGAGATGGTTCATCAGTGGCAATTCCATTTTGGCGAGCCTGGCCGCCGTGGCTATCACAACAAACAGTGGGCGGCCCGGATGGAACGGGTAGGACTAATGCCTTCTGATACCGGCGAACCGGGAGGCAGGAAAGTGGGCCAGAGCATGACCCATTATATTATTGCCGGTGGCCTTTTCGATATGGCCTGTGATGAACTGCTGACAGGCCATTTCCGGCTTTCCTGGATGGACAGGTTTCCGCCTTACCAGCCTAAGCCTGGCGCTGTGCTAAGCCCTACAGGAAAAGGCTATATTGACGACGAGGAAGATGATAGCGAACACGAACAGGAGGTGGAGGAAGGGCGCGACCCGGTTGAACTCGACGACGAGATCATAGAGGCCATGCGATTTGTAACCCCGCCGCCTGAAGCGCCGGTGAACAAAACAAACCGGGAAAAGTACAGCTGCCCGGTGTGTCATATCAATCTCTGGGGTAAACCGGGGATAGTGGTTTACTGTGGTGGCGAGCACTGTAATAAAGCCGCGTTAGTAGTCTTAAAATAAAGTCCTTTCGGACTTTATTTTTTTTCCATTTCCGAGGTCGTGATGTTATTAATGCTGTACTTCGCGGCTTCTTTTAAAACAGTTTCAGCAAGGCTTGCTGGTATCCAGACCTGAACTAATTTTAATGGTTCGCCGTTCTCGGCTTTAAGAGTGGTGTTCTGGTACAAATCCCAGATTCGCTTAACGGTGCTGGAAATGTTTTGCTTGGAACGGCCTACTCGCGTGGCTACGTCTGATGATTTCTCACCTTTGACAAGCACGGAATAGCCAATATCTGTTGTGATGTGTGCAAAGGAAGCCATTTGCGGCAGCAGCTGTTTCCATTCTGTTTCTGAAATTCTGTTTTTCTGAGCCATCTGTGGCGCCTCCGTAGTTTTGGTTACAGAAAGGATATACTCAGAATAAACAGGGGTCAATACAAGTACGATTTTTATAAACTTTATTTTATTTGAGGGTGAGGCCCGGTGCGGCAGCAGCGCGGGCCTCGATGGTGCCGCGAAGGTGCTGGCGCCATGCTCGGATTAAAACATGAACCCCTCAGAACTGCGAAACTTGTTTTCGCGGTTCTGAGGGGTTGACCGAGCCGCGAAGCGGCGCTGGTAAGCGATGATATGCACATATCCACAGGCATATTTTTAAAAGGTATTTTATAGATTTTTTATCTTTTTAAAGTCTTTTAGAGCTATATAACTCATTGATTTAAAATCATAAATAAGTGTTATCTCTGGGAATCCGCCCACCTTGTTATGGGATTTTCCCCACCTATCTATGGGAAACAGCCCACCTTACTATGGGAATTAGCCCACCTTGTTATGGGAATTGGCCCACCTTATGCGAAACTGTAAAAAATGTATTTACTTGTTTGAACTTTGTGGTAGTGTGGAGAGTAATTTTTAACCCACAAAGGCAAGGCGCATGGATAAGTTGCTGAACAAAAAGATAAAAGTTAAGCAGTCTAACGAGCTTACCGAAGCTGCTTACTACCTCTCGCTAAAAGCAAAGCGCGTTCTCTGGTTATGCCTTATGCAGACGTATTTCACAGCTTCAGTAAGCGAAGATGATGATGAGATGGCTGTACTCGGTGACTCTACTTTCAAAGTAAAGGTGGCTGACTATCAGCAAATTTTTCAGGTAAGCCGTAACCAGGCTATCAAGGATGTTAAAGAAGGCGTGTTTGAGTTAAGCCGTTCTGCGGTAATCTTTTACCCGAAAGAAGGGCGTTTTGACTGCGTCGCGCGCCCCTGGCTAACAGAGGCTGGCAGCCGATCAGCTCGTGGTATCTGGGAAATCGAATTTAACCATAAACTCCTGCCGTACATTTACGGCCTGACGAACCAGTTCACCACCTACTCGCTCCGCGATTGTGGCAGTCTTCGAAATCCCCGGACGATCCGCCTTTATGAAAGTCTTGCTCAATTCAAATCTTCAGGCTTATGGGTTACTACTCATGCTTGGTTAAATGACCGTTTCCTTTTGCCGGAATCCCAACAGAAGAATCTGGCAGAATTGAAACGATCTTTTCTTGATCCTGCATTAAAGCAGATAAACGAGAAAACCCCCTTGTTTGCTAAGTACCGTATTGATGATTCAGGGAAGTTTTTGTTCTCAATACTCGATAAGCAAAATCCCGTCTGACATAAACCAGCACCTTTGAGCCTGTCATTTGACAGGTTTTTTTAATTTCCGTCAGGAAGGTGGGTGCATTCCCACACGGCAGCGGCGCCCGGCAAGGTGGGCCGATTCCCACGTGGCAGCGGCGCCTGGCAAGGTGGGCCGATTCCCACGCGGCAGCGGCGCCCGGCAAGATGGGCGGATTTCCACACGGCAGCGGCGCCCGGCAAGGTGGGCCGATTCCCACGTGGCAGCGGCGCCTGGCAAGGTGGGCGGATTTCCACACGGCAGCGGCGCCCGGCAAGGTGGGCCGATTCCCACGTGGCAGCGGCGCCTGGCAAGGTGGGCCGATTCCCACGCGGCAGCGGCGCCCGGCAAGATGGGCGGATTTCCACATGGCAGCGGCGCCCGGCAAGGTGGGCCGATTCCCACGTGGCAGCGGCGCCTGGCAAGGTGGGCCGATTCCCACGCGGCAGCGGCGCCCGGCAAGATGGGCGGATTTCCACACGGCAGCGGCGCCCGGCAAGGTGGGCCGATTCCCACGTGGCAGCGGCGCCTGGCAAGGTGGGCGGATTTCCACACGGCAGCGGCGCCCGGCAAGGTGGGCCGATTCCCACGTGGCAGCGGCGCCTGGCAAGGTGGGCCGATTCCCACGCGGCAGCGGCGCCCGGCAAGATGGGCGGATTTCCACATGGCAGCGGCGCCCGGCAAGGTGGGCCGATTCCCACGTGGCAGCGGCGCCTGGCAAGGTGGGCCGATTCCCACGCGGCAGCGGCGCCCGGCAAGATGGGCGGATTTCCACACGGCAGCGGCGCCCGGCAAGGTGGGCCGATTCCCACGTGGCAGCGGCGCCTGGCAAGGTGGGCCGATTCCCACGCGGCAGCGGCGCCCGGCAAGATGGGCGGATTTCCACACGGCAGCGGCGCCCGGCAAGATGGGCGGATTTCCACACGGCAGCGGCGCCCGGCAAGGTGGGCCGATTCCCACGCGGCAGCAGCGCCCGGCAAGATGGGCCGATTCCCACGTGGCAGCGGCGCCTGGCAAGGTGGGCCGATTCCCACGCGGCAGCGGCGCCCGGCAAGATGGGCGGATTTCCACGCGGCAGCGGCGCCCGGCAAGATGGGCGGATTTCCACACGGCAGCGGCGCCCGGCAAGATGGGCGGATTTCCACACGGCAGCAGCGCCTGGCAAGGTGGGCCGATTCCCACGCGGCAGCGGCGCCCGGTGGGTATTTGCATTCACTTGACTCCCCATTTGCATTTTACTTGACTGCCTGTTTGCACTTCTCTTGGTCATCTCCAACAGAAAATAGAGACAGTTTCCTTCCGAGTTGACCGGCAGCTATGAGCGAGAAACGGAAGTTGGTTTGCCGGAAGATCTCTAAAAGTGAAATAGTCCGGTTAAGCGGGCTGTTTACAGCTGAGCTGTATAGAATTTTTTTCAATTCGCATTGATTTCGCTGAAAAAATTTGTATATTTCCCCTCACTACTTTTATCCAAGATAATGAGATTCTCAATAGATCGCGTGATCGATGTATAGATAACCTCAGGAGTATCCGTGTCATCCATAATATAAAATACGGTTTTAGACTCCAGGCCTTTATAACTATGTATCGTGGATAGTTTGATCAATCCACTATTCGGATAAAAATGATTTTTCTTTGTCCTTCTTACCCGTTCAATATCAGATTTAATACCAGTATGTCGCTTAATAAAATCACGCAACTCCTCTTTTGTAAGCAATTTTAATCTATTGATATCGTAATGCTTCTTTCCTTCCGGTAGGAGTTCAATTAGTTCTTCATATGTTTCAAACATACAGGTGGTATTTTCAAATTCATTGAATCTTTCATTTAATCGACGAACAAGAAAAATATTAGACGACAGAATAACAATATCATTTGGATTGAAACTATAATTTCTGATGTAGGTTTGAATTGTTTCAAAGCATTTGTTTTCCCAGTCGGATGGAAAGAAGTGATATTTGATAATATCAAAATTCATTTCTGACTGGATATTTTGTTGTTCAAATAAATCTATATCTGCATGTTTTTCAACCAGATACTTCAATTGATAATCTTTAAAAATTCGATTCAAAGGCGAGTCACTGCTTGTACGATAGGAACGACTTAATTTCTTCCAGTCACCGAATCCCTGCGCGATGACGTCCGCTCTTTTGCTATCTCTCTCATAAATATTTTGTGATTCATCACCAAACAGAACCATTTCACCCTCGTGATTGAGGAAGTTGTCACGAATAATTTTTACCCATTCATTTTCAAAGTCCTGAACTTCATCAATCAAAATTGTCCGATACTTACTAACAGAAAAATCGCTGAATAAATCACGGTTAAATAATTCATTAAATCCATATTTTTCAATTAATTCACTAACATCCTGTTCTGTCTCAATCAATTGAGACATGAAAAACTGATGATAATTTGTCACTGCGAAATGTTGATCGTCTCGATAACCAAGAACATCGCTGATTCGGTCTTTAATGAGGTTTTTTAGTGTAATATTGAAAGTCAGAATCAGTACAATATCATCATGCCGATGAAATGCATTTACCGCTCGATTTGCAATGATAGTAGTTTTGCCACAGCCTGCTACACCCTTAATCTTTTCTTTTCCAGACACGCTTATTGCCAACTTACTCTGACGCTTATCTAAGAAGATTTTTTTTCCCTGTTTTAACGTATGGTCGCTTGGCATCAGGCGTCTTTTAAAATCGTCATACACACGATCGTCGAACAGGACGTGTGGCTTAAAGCTTTTAATTTTATTAACGAGTTCTTTTATTCGATCAGCGCCGTAAGCCATGGACTTATCTCTACTTGACTTTCTTTTTAGCCGCGAGATTTTATCTGCCTGTTGATTGTATTGCTCTATAGAAATTTCTTTATTCCTGTATTGTGCATCAATATACCTAGATTGCGCCATCAATTCACTCTGGGCGTGGGAATATAACGAATCTATATTGGCTTTATTTCCTTTGTGTAAGTAAACAAACGGCTGGACAATGTTAAAAAAATTGCGATTTTTTAGATAAGACAGACCTAATACTGGTAAGTGTAGATTATATAAATTTGACTTATACCTGAAAGCTTGCGATTGAGGTGATGAAATCTTCGACACCCCTTTTTCAGAACTAACTTGCCATTTATTAAAAGCATCCACACTATAATTAACTAGGTTATAGTCCTTCACTTCAACAATAAATATTGCCGTGTTTTTTTTAAGAATGATAAAGTCTGGGCGATCCCCATCAATAAATGGATTAAAGAAAATTTCGTAGCTATCATCCAAGTTCTCCGTAAGGTGATTTAACAAGTGAAGCTCACCGGGAGTGGGTGCAACCTTTAAACGGAGTATGTTTTCCAAAGTTGGATGAAGGATAGACACGCTAACACTCTCTTTATAATGAATAACCATCTATAATTTACTACATGACCTAAAAGAAACAAGGATGACATAACAGATTGACCTATTCCCTTTAAATTTACACAGATAACAATGTTGGCTACTTCCGCTCCTGGCACACAGCAGCCGTTAAGATGTAAGGCCTTACGCCAACTAAATCTAATGGGACAGATTTAGTTGGTGATGGTCAAGTAATCTGCAAACGGTCACCAAGTAAAATGCAAATGGGTAGTCAAGTCCGATGCAATTACGCAGCCCGGCAAGGTGGGCCGATTCCCATATCGACATGTATGTAGCTTGTGTTATCCGTGGATTGTGCAGCTCAGCGGGTCGCTGGTCGTATGGCGTAGTGTCCCCCGTAACCGGCCGCGTGCGGCCGCTAACGCGCAGTACGGCGCCGCGACCCGAAGGCGGGCCGCCGTTCCCGCGCGCAGGCGCGCGGCGCCCACTGCGCACCCCCGTGGGGGACGTGCGGCAGCTGCGTGGCGGCGGGCTGGGTTATGGCTTTGCAGGGAGGGGCTGGGCCGGGCGATACGGTCAGCGTTGCGGTTTCCGGCGATTTGCGGCCGGTGCCCGTTTAAGTCCGGCGTGGTCGCCTTCCATGCCCTGACGGGCATAAGAAAATAAAACCGCCATGCTGCGGTCATTCATGATTTTGTGGTGTAGCGATAAATAGTCATGCGAGAAACGTTGAAGCGCTTAGCAACTGCACCAACTGTCATTTCAGGATCAGCAAGTAAGATTCTAATTTGTTTAACATCTTCTTCAGAAAGTGACGGTTTTCTCCCTCCCACACGGCCCCTTGCGCGTGCAGCTGCAAGGCCTGAGCGCGTTCTTTCAATATTGCGGTTGCGTTCAAAGCTAGAGAATATCGCCATCAGATGAGTATAGATTTCCCCTATAACTGGCGCATTTGTGTCTATTCTGTCCTTGATGGCTATGAAAGTTATTCCGCGTTTCTTCAGGTCGTCGAGTAAAGTAATGACTTGACCCAATGAACCGCCGAGCCGATCTAGTGCCCAAACTACTAGGGTATCTCCCTCGCGCAATGCTTTCAGGCAGTTCTCCAGTTCCGGCGCACCTTTTTTGTCGCGCTTGGGGCCGCTACGTGAGGTCTGATCCTGATAGATTTGCTCACATCCAGCTTTTGTTAGTTCGTCAACCTGGTGCGCCACATCCTGAAGATGCGTAGATTTACGTGCATAGCCGATTTTCATTCTTTTCTCGCTAATTAGTTATGGGGTTATTGTTATGTTGATACAGTAACGAGTTTTGTTACATGAGGGGAGTCATTTTTCGGGAGAAGTCAGGACTTTTCAAGACTGTCACAAAAACCATCGTTTTTGATACATTAATTTAACCAATAGGTTGCAGATCAAATCGTCTGTAACAGCCTTTCTGGCTGTTTGTATATAATCATGAAAAAATGGTGAGTAGAGTTTCAGGGTAACAGGGGATGCTTATGTCGGTTTTCCACAACTGGCTACTTGAGATCGCATGTGAGAATTACTTCGTCTACATCAAACGCCTTTCCGCCAACGATACCGGCGCAACAGGTGGTCACCAGGTAGGGCTTTATATCCCTTCAGGTATCGTTGAAAAACTCTTTCCGTCTATCAACCATACCCGTGAACTGAACCCTTCGGTTTTTCTCACCGCACATGTGTCATCGCATGATTGCCCTGACAGCGAAGCCCGGGCAATTTATTATAACAGCCGTCATTTTGGTAAAACCCGGAATGAAAAAAGGATTACCCGCTGGGGTAGAGGCAGCCCACTTCAGAATCCTGAAAATACAGGGGCTCTGACGCTCCTGGCTTTCAAGCTTGATGAGCAAGGGGGGGACTGTAAGGAAGTAAATATTTGGGTATGCGCCAGCACTGATGAAGAGGACGTCATTGAGACCGCTATTGGTGAAGTTATACCCGGAGCGCTTATATCCGGCCCCGCAGGACAGATTCTAGGCGGACTATCTCTACAGCAAGCGCCAGTAAATCATAAATATATTCTACCTGAAGACTGGCACCTGCGCTTTCCGTCGGGAAGTGAAATTATTCAGTATGCAGCCAGCCATTATGTGAAAAATTCCCTTGATCCGGATGAGCAACTTCTTGACCGCCGGCGCGTGGAGTACGACATATTTCTATTGGTTGAGGAACTGCATGTTCTGGATATCATCCGGAAAGGATTTGGCTCTGTGGATGAATTTATTGCGCTGGCCAATTCTGTCAGCAATCGCCGTAAATCCAGAGCCGGGAAGTCGCTGGAACTGCACCTGGAGCATCTATTCATTGAGCACGGCCTGCGACACTTTGCGACGCAGGCCATCACAGAAGGTAATAAAAAACCCGATTTCCTTTTCCCTTCCGCAGGGGCTTACCACGATACTGAGTTTCCCGTAGAAAATCTGCGCATGCTGGCAGTCAAGACTACCTGTAAGGATCGCTGGCGTCAGATACTGAATGAGGCCGATAAAATTCATCAGGTGCATCTGTTTACACTCCAAGAGGGAGTTTCTCTGGCTCAATATCGGGAGATGCGGGAGTCGGGTGTCAGATTGGTCGTGCCATCATCGCTGCACAAAAAATACCCGGAGGCGGTGAGAGCTGAGCTAATGACGCTAGGTGCGTTTATTGCTGAGCTGACAGGGCTTTACGCAGATATTCCATAGATTATCTCCCGGCATAAATACCGGGAGGAGCGATCAGATTCGTTCAACCTTGCACGAATCGGCATTAACCGCTTTCAGGATATAAGGTTCAAGCAGTTTGGCTACGGCTTCAAACACGGGCACCACTACGGAGTTACCGAACTGCCTGTACGACTGAGTGTCTGACACAGGAATGCGAAAAGGCCTGCCATCTACTTTTTCAAAACCCATAAGGCGCGCGCACTCTCGTGGAGTCAGCCTGCGGGGCCGATGCGCCTGATTTTCTTCGTTCGCGAAGTCTGTTTCACCTGTGGCCATATCCCAGCCACGGTCTATCAGAATTTCAGACCCGTCTTTGTGATAGCGAGCAGAAAGCGTACGGGCAATGCTTTCTTTATTTTCAGGATTAACGAGGCCAAAACCGAATCCGTTACCCTTAGCTGCGTGCTTTTTGGCGTAGTTATAGAGATACTCCCAGAGTTTCGGCGTCAGTATATATTTGCTGTCAACCACGGGTTCCAGCAGTTCGCCAAATGACGGACGCTGTTCCGGATAAAAACGACTAATATCGCGCAGGGTAAAGCCCTGGTGAATGTTCAGATCACGACGGAAACCGACCAAAACGATACGTTCTCGGTGCTGAGGTAAAAAGTGCTTTCCGTCGATAACTTTAGGATCGTTTTTGCCCATCTCAGCTGCATCCGCAACTTCATAGCCCAGTTCGTCGAGGGTATCCATGATGACTTTAAAGGTTTTACCCTTGTCATGGCTCTTCAGGTTTTTAACGTTTTCAAGAACAAAGATGGCAGGTTTTTTTGCGCGTATAATACGCGCCACATCGAAGAAAAGCGTTCCCTGAGCCTCACATTCGAAACCATGCGCGCGCCCGAGCGAGTTTTTCTTGCTTACGCCCGCAAGGCTGAACGGTTGACAGGGGAAACCTGCTAGAAGTACATCATGATCCGGCACATGCTCATTAATGTAAGCATAGGCATCGTTTTCAGGTACTTCAGGTTTATCACTGAGCGTGACTTCCCGAATATCGAGATTGAAAGTGTGTTCCTGAGCATCGTTAAACCAGTTAGCTTTATATGTGCGCACAGCCTCTTTATTCCATTCACTGGTAAAAACGCACTGGCCACCGATGGTTTCGAAGCCCTTCCGTATACCTCCAATCCCAGCAAACAGGTCAATAAACCGGAAGGCATAGTCAGGGTGATGTGCAGGCGCTTCCGGAAGCATTTTTCGTAGAAGTTCCTCTTCGGCTAACGTCAGCGTCTTAGGTGAGCACTTACCATTAATCCAGCGATTAAGAGTCTCGCGACTCCACTCATTTTTACCAACTTTTCTAAGCAGTTCAGCCACGTACTTCTGGTCATAGATTTCCAGCACCTGCCCGAGCAGCTTTTTATCATTTTCCTGTCGCAGTTGTTCTTCCGCTTCTGCTTTCTCAAGCAGATCCTGCGCCAGTAATTCAAATTCAGACATATTGCCTCCATTGGGTCTTATGGGTGAAACTGTATCACTCATTTGACCCAGATTGAATGTTTTTATCTGGATATTTAAACAGGTTTATTGTTAGGTAACGCACGTTGGCCACGCTGGAGCGTCTTCTGGGCCTGCTGTCGGCCTTTGAGGTCGTGGTATGGATGACGGATGGCTGGCCGCTGTATGAATCCCGCCTGAAGGGAAAGCTGCACGTTATCAGCAAGCGTTACACTCAGCGCATTGAGCGACATAACCTGAATCTGAGACAACATCTGGCAAGGCTGGGACGGAAGTCACTGTCGTTCTCAAAATCGGTGGAGCTGCATGACAAGGTCATCGGGCATTATCTGAACATAAAACACTATCAGTAAGTTGGAGTCATTACCGGTTCTCTTTGTCTTTTAGTGATTCTATAAACCTCATTACGTCTGAATATAAAAATCTATTATTTGATTTATGTGGCTCATGAGGTTGTGGGATGGTCTTGTTTTTGAATGTGCCAGTTTTCTTAATGGCAAAGATTAATTCACCTTCTGTTATTCCTAACATTTCAGCAAATGTTTTTTGAATCGCCACGGGTTTAACAGACACCTCAGAGTCATTTAAGATGGCTTAAAGAGAGGTGCCCATGAGCGGTAAGCGTTATCCCGAAGAGTTTAAAACTGAAGCAGTCAAACAGGTTGTTGATCGCGGTTATTCTGTTGCCAGCGTTGCAACACGTCTCGATATCACCACCCACAGCCTTTATGCCTGGATAAAAAAGTACGGTCCGGATTCTTCCACTAATAAAGAACAGTCAGATGCTCAGGCCGAGATCCGCCGTCTCCAGAAAGAGCTGAAACGGGTTACCGACGAACGGGACATATTAAAAAAAGCCGCGGCGTACTTCGCAAAGCTGTCCGACTGAGGTACGCCTTTATCCGTGACAACTCCTGTTGCTGGCCTGTTCGCCTGCTCTGTCGGGTGCTGGATGTTCATCCCAGTGGTTTTTACGCCTGGCTTCAGCAGCCGCATTCACAACGCCATCAGGCAGACCTGAGACTGACAGGACAGATTAAACAGTTCTGGCTGGAATCGGGATGCGTCTATGGTTATCGCAAAATCCATCTGGATCTGCGTGACAGCGGGCAACAGTGCGGAGTAAACAGAGTCTGGAGACTGATGAAACGTGTCGGAATAAAGGCTCAGGTCGGATACCGAAGCCCGCGGGCACGTAAAGGCGAGGCCAGTATCGTGTCACCCAACAGGCTCCAGCGACAGTTCAATCCGGATGCTCCTGATGAGCGTTGGGTAACGGACATAACCTACATCAGGACCCACGAAGGCTGGCTGTATCTTGCCGTTGTTGTTGATCTGTTCTCACGCAAAATTATCGGCTGGTCCATGCAATCCCGGATGACAAAGGACATTGTCCTGAACGCACTGCTGATGGCTGTATGGCGGCGTAATCCCGAAAAACAGGTGCTGGTTCATTCGGATCAGGGCAGTCAGTACACAAGCCATGAGTGGCAGTCGTTCCTGAAATCACACGGCCTGGAGGGTAGCATGAGCCGTCGCGGTAACTGCCATGATAATGCGGTTGCAGAAAGTTTTTTCCAGTTGTTGAAACGTGAACGGATAAAGAAAAAGATCTACGGAACGCGGGAAGAAGCCCGCAGTGATATTTTTGATTACATCGAAATGTTTTATAACAGTAAGCGTCGGCATGGTTCTAGCGAACAGATGTCACCGACAGAATATGAAAACCAGTATTATCAACGGCTCGGAAGTGTCTAGATTATCCGTGGCGATTCATTTGCTTCTATAGTTACTGACTTCATTTAATTAACTCTCATGGTATCGATTTTCTTTACCGGCATCTTTAACAATGGTGCTCGTTTCTAGTGTTGCTGCGGTACGCTTCATCATCGTCTGCGGGGCGGTTGCGATAGTGAAGGAGCTGCCGGGCGTGAGCAAATCTATCAGGCGCTGGCCGCTGATAATCTCCATCCGTTCACTGGCAATACTGACAGATTTTGAACCTGCGCCGGTTTTCCCGGTATGGCAAAACAGACCGCGACAGTTATGACGTTTAAGCAACTTCTCGAACTCCTGTACGTGCTGTAAAGCAATATGGCCGCGATAGCGTTTAGCCTGAATAAGATAGCGATATTTTCCTATTATTACCTGGCCGTCAATGCCTCCATCGCCGGTATAGCGTTTGTTTCTGATGGTTCTGAAGCCATGCGCTTCAAATCCTTCCAGCAACAGTTCTTCAAACACAAAAGGATCAATTTTCCTCAGGTAGTTAATTTTTTGTGGGAAGCCCGGCAACGTCTTTATGCGCTCCAGCACCCGCCGCGCACTTTGCTGCTTCCTTTTGTGTCGTCGGTTGCGTACTGAACGCCGGAAGAATACAACGGCAAACAGTGCGATGGCGCTGCAAGCCCATAGAATAAGGTTTTCTGTAGTGGGGAAGGGGAACATGGTGATAGTGTGCTTTCTGTGGGTAAAGAAAAGGGCGGTTAAACCGCCCTGGTGTTTAGCGACGGCTGTAAACCTGCCACGAAGCGCTGCCTGACTGATTCTGGCAAATCCGCCCGTAAAGTACGGTGCCGGTCGAGTAGCGGGCGCCATTCAGATAGCAATAGCCGCTGGATTGCAGCAGTTCGTTGCGCAGCTTTTCTTCCTGCTTTGATAGCCGGGACTCCGCAGACTGCAAACGAACGGATAATTCGTTAATCTGGCGTTGCTGGTTATTCATCTGGCTCTGCATCGCATTACCTTTATCCTGGCTGACGCAACCAGTTAAGAGAGCTGTACAGGCTAATGCACTTAATATAATTTTTTTCACGTTGGCTCCTTAAATTGAGATTATTCCTAGCCCGCCTATAAGCGAACTTTCCCGTATTTACTTATGATCTGGCTTATCATCGACTGGTTACTTCCACCTTCGCCATTATCCGGGCATTCATTAAGAAAAGCCTTCCTGGCATCCCTCGTGTGGTTGGGTAAAAAGCCGTGCTTGTTCTTTTTAACGATATTGAAGAAAGCAGCTTCAGCACTGTTACACTCGCTTCCGCCGCTATCGCCGGTGAGCTTGCCCGCCATGCACATAATAACTTTGCAGGGATCTTCAGCATGGCTGGCAGGAAGATAAAGCAGACTACCAGCTGCTATCAGAGGGATTAAGAGTTTCTTCATTGTTTTGTCCTTAACAGTTTGTTCAGATATACACCCGCC
Organism: Serratia sp. FDAARGOS_506; assembly: GCF_003812745.1. Taxonomy (NCBI): domain Bacteria; kingdom Pseudomonadati; phylum Pseudomonadota; class Gammaproteobacteria; order Enterobacterales; family Yersiniaceae; genus Serratia; species Serratia sp. FDAARGOS_506. The sequence continues at coordinate 22,359 of NZ_CP033830.1, read as the reverse complement.
AGAATGTTGATAACGGTAAGTAATATTAATAATAACGCAGAGTTATAAATAGATTTGTAACCTATATCGCCTGCGATATATTCGACAATAAAAACGAAAATCGTTAACATTGCGAACAACTTGATTAACTTTCCTGTAATTTTCTTAACGATATAAGCAACTGAATAAGAGCCGGATTTGATGATGCTGGCGAGTAACCTGATAGCATGGACACGGAATTTTCTTAAAATGGGCGGAATGGAAAATGCCTTTTTCTTCCTTCTGCCTTTTTGCTTTTCCGCAAAATCAATAACATCGCCCATTTTTATACTCTCCGGTTATATCTTTAGATCATCAAGTGATAAACCACTATCAAGCAGCTCTTTGAGCCATGTTGGTCGGCGGCCAGTCCCGGACCAGGTATTTTCTGCGTTCCTGGGGTCGCGGTATTTTACTTGTCTATGTTCTCTGGGGTTGGCAACGCCCTGCATTTTCATGGCTTCCAGGCTAATGCCAGCGTCCAATTTTGCAGTTAGCCAGGCCGGGCGCTTCCCTATACCAGTCCACGTATTAAAAGGGTTATCCGGGTCACGATACATGGGTTCACCTTTGGGGCGTTTTTCTGATTTCAGGGGAACCAGCATTACCTTCCTTCCTTCAGAGGTTTTCTTTTCGTTTCTTCTTGACACGATCTCATTAGCCCTTATCATAAACATAAGTCGTCGAAATTACAATTACGCGGTGAAACGTAAATGAGTAAACATCCAAAACTTCTGGTTCTCGCTCTGGCCTGCCTTGCTTGTGCTGGCCGTGCCAGTGCTGCGCCTGCCTCAGATGAAGTTGCCAGGCTTGCGCAGAGATGTGCGCCTGATGTTTCACCCTTAACAATGGCGTACATCGTCGGCCATGAGTCCTCAAATGGGCCGTACAGGATCAATATTAACGGTGGTAGTACCCAGTTAAAACAGCAACCACGTACTGAAGCTGAGGCCGTCAGCGTTTCGAAAGTTCTGCTGAAGGATAATAAAAGTTTTGATATGGGCCTTGCACAAATTAACTCAAATAATTTAGTGGGCCTGGGTCTTTCGGTTGACGATATTTTCAAGCCCTGCATCAACCTGCGGGCGAGCCAGACCATCCTTAAAGCCTGTTATGATAGCGCCCTGAAATCCTATCCAGCCGGGCAGGTTGCGCTGAGACACGCGCTTTCCTGCTACAACACCGGCTCACTCATAAACGGGATTTCTAACGGGTATGTCACGAAAGTTATCAACGTGGCGCGTCAATCAACTGATTTGAAAATCCCTACGCTGCTACCTGATGGCCAGACCAGTGAGGACAGCACCGCGACTGAGCCTCAGCAGGCAAAAAGTACGGCCACGCAGTATGACGGTGAACAAGATGTTTTTGGTTCGGGTGATGGCGATGCCTTCAGCCGAAATAATACGGATGCCTTTTTAACCAAACAGGAAACAGCGAAGGGGGAGTGAGGTTATGGATGGAACGTTTGTACCTTGTATTGCAATCACAGATCCTGGAGCTATTTGAAACAGGAAAAGTGAAGGAGGTAACGATAAAACGGGTTTCATTAAAGACGTGGTATCCCGTTTTTCAGATAGACGATGAACAGTTGGGCCAGATCGCATGTTCCATTCGGGTTAACAAAGAGCATGAACTACGAACCTGGGCTGATTTAAGGCTACTGGCAGAGTTTTTGAAAGATAAGTGTGGCGTTGAAGAATGCCGGTTAAATCTGCAATCAACAGAAGATAGTGAGTAAGGAGAAAGTATGACCACGTTGTTTAAGAAGTATGGCCCTGCGGTAGTTATGGGCGTTTTGTCCATTGCCCTGCCGCAAATTGCGCTGGCCGCTGGCACCGATACTGGTGAATCAACCGCTACATCAATCCAGACGTGGTTGAGCACATGGATTCCAATTGGTTGTGCTATTGCGATCATGGTTAGTTGCTTTATGTGGATGCTTCACGTAATCCCAGCCAGCTTTATTCCTCGTATCGTAATCTCGCTGATTGGTATTGGTTCTGCATCATTTCTGGTTTCCCTGACGGGCGTAGGAAGCTGAACAACGCGAAAAGGGGGGACTTTTGTCCCCCAAAGTGAGGACTACAAAGATGTTCGTTGACGGGAAAAGACCGCTTTTCAAAGGTGCGACTCGCTTACCTCGCGCGCTGGGTGTACCACGTAATGTAGCTATGATGATATTCATGATTTCTGCCTCGCTTTTTATGATTATTCATATGTGGGCGATCCTGGTGTTCGTCTTTTTGTGGATTCCTTCAGCTGCATTAACAAAATATGACGACCGCATGTTTCGAATTATGGGCCTGTGGTTGAAAACCAAATTCAGTAATTGGTTTGATTCTCCGTTTAAGCAGTGGGGAGGATCGTCTTATTCCTCTGTTGACTACAAACGTAAGGGTTTAAAATAATGAGAGCTGCCACCGCTACGAAGCCAAAAAAAATTGATGCCTACCGTAAGGAGCCATCAGTAAATAAAAAGTATTTGCCCTATTCTTATCACCTCAATGATTACGTGATTTCGATGGAAAACGGCGATCTGATGGCTTTTTTCAAGCTGGATGGCCGCACACATGACTGCGCATCAGATCGGGAACTGGTCACCTGGCATAAAGACCTTAATACGCTGGTCAAGAGCTTCGGAACAGACCATGTAGAGCTGTGGACGCATGAATATCACCATGAGGCTAAAGAGTACCCGGATGGTGAGTATGACCATTTTTTCCCTGCTTATGTTGATCAATATAACCGTAAGCTGCACGGTGATTCCAAGCAGCTGATTAATGACCTTTATCTGACCGTTATTTACAAACAGGTAGGGGATAAAACACAGAAGTTTCTGGCGAAATTTGAAAAGCCGACTCGTGACGAAATTCAGCGAATGCAGAATGAGGCGCTTGAAGGTCTGGAAGATATTTCTGAACAAATCCTGGAAGCAATGAAGCCGTATGGCATTCAGCAGTTGGGTATCTATTATCGTGACAAACGCGGTGTTGAAATTCCTGCGCCTGATAAAAAAGAACGTGAAGAACTTGCTGAAGTCGATGAATCAGACATTTTTGACGAAGCCATTGTTATCGAACGCAACGAGCCTGAACCTTCGCAGGCTCACGCTTATTCAAAAGCGCTGGAGTTCCTTTATTTCCTCGCAAATATGGAATGGGCCATCGTGCCTGTTTGCCGTGATCGTATCCGTGAGTACATCATGGACAACCGCCCTGTTAGCTCACTGTGGGGGGATGTTGTCCAGATCAGAACGGTAGATCACAACTTCTATACCACCGGCATTGAATTTCGTGAATACGAAGAAGATACAGAGCCAGGCCAGCTTAACATGCTTAAAGAAGCCGATTTTGAATACCTTCTGACGCAGAGTTTTTCTTGCCTCTCTGAATCTTCAGCTAAAACGTTTCTGACGCATCAGGAAAAATCTTTGCAGGAAACGCGCGACCGTGCGCAAAGCCAGCTGGCACAGCTTGGTACCGCGCTCGATATGCTGACGTCCAGAGAGTTCGTGATGGGCTACCATCATGGAACCGTGCATGTCTGGGATAATGACCAAAACGCGGTACAGCGCAAAGCGCGTCGTGTGAAGGTTATGCTAACCGGCTGTGGCGTGGTTGGCGGGACTCTCAGCCTGGCCTCTGAGGCTGCATATTATGCGAGACTGCCTGGCAACCAGAAATGGGCGCCGCGCCCGGTTCCGATAAACTCATGGAACTTCCTGCACTTCAGCCCGTTCCACAATTTTATGCGTGGCAAGCCTGACAATAACCCGTGGGGGCCAGCGCTGACCATGTTCCGCACGATCAGCGGTACGCCACTCTATTTTAATTTCCATGTGACCCCGCTTGAAGAACTTTCCTACGGTAAACGCCCGCTGGGCCATGCGTTAATAACGGGTATGTCGGGGGAAGGTAAAACCACGCTGCTTAACTTCCTGCTGGCGCAGTCAATGAAGTACAACCCGCGGCTTTTTGTTTATGACCGTGACCGCGGTATGGAGCCGTTCATTCGAAGCGTTGGTGGCTACTATAAAGTTCTGCAACAGGGTATGCCGTCCGGGTTTGCCCCGCTTCAGATTGAACCGACCAAACGCAATATTGCCCTCATTAAAAACCTGTTCCGCATTTGTGTGGAAACCACCAATAACGGGCCTATCAGCGCAACGATGGCTACCGAACTGGCTGAAGGCGTTGATGCGGTTATGGGGGAAGGCTCACTTATTCCACGCGAGGCGCGCACCGTTACTATCCTGGACGGGTACGTGAATGAAGTTGTGGAAAATGGCGTATCACTGAAAGGGCTGCTGCGCGAATGGACGCGCGAAGGCCAGTATGGCTGGCTGTTTGACAATGATAAAGACAGCCTGGATCTCAGCGCGAATGATATTTTTGGCTTCGATTTATCCGAGTTTATCGCAGCCAAAGAGGAAGTATCCAGCCCGGCCCGTACTCCGCTCATGATGTACCTTCTGTACCGGGTACGTGACTCCATCGACGGCAAACGCCGCGTCATTCAGTGCTTTGACGAGTTCCACGCCTACCTTGACGATCCGGTTATCGAGCGTGAAGTTAAGCGTGGTATCAAAACTGACCGTAAGAAAGACGCTATCTATGTGTTTGCCACGCAGGAGCCGAACGATGCGCTGTCCAGCCGTATTGGCCGCACGATCATGTCGCAGACCGTCACAAAAATCTGCCTGCGCGATCCGGAAGCTATCCGAGAGGATTATGCCTTCCTTACTGATGCTGAATACGACGCGCTGATGTCGATTACCGAACACTCCAGACAGTTCCTGGTTAAACAAGGGCAACAGTCTGCGATTGCTTCTTTCAATCTCTACCCTCGCAACAGCGACGATATTGATGCAGATATTAAGACAATGGACAACGTTCTTAGCGTGTTGTCCGGTGAACCACAAAATGCCGAAATTGCGCATGAGCTGGTTGAACGGCTCGGTAATGACCCTGAAGTATGGCTCAAAGAATACTGGCGCCTGACGGCTTAACAACGAGGCAAAACACCATGAAAAAAACACTGACGGCAGTATTGCTGACCACCGGCCTGATTCTGGGAGGCGCGCAAAGCGCTTCCGCAGGCATCATCGTGACCAACCCTACTGAACTGGCTAAACAGGTCGAGCAGCTTCAGCAAATGGCGCAGCAGCTGGAGCAGCTTAAAAGCCAGCTGCAAACGCAGAAAAATATGTATGAGTCGATGGCAAAGACAACCAACCTGGGCGATCTGCTGGGGACGTCTACCAGCACGCTGGCAAATAATTTGCCGGACAACTGGAAGGAGATTTACAGCGACGCCATGAACTCCAGTTCTTCCGTCACGCCTTCAGTTAACAGCATGATGGGCCAGTTTAATGCGGAAGTTGACGACATGACGCCCAGCGAAGCAATTACCTACATGAACAAAAAGCTGGCTGAAAAAGGCGCTTATGACCGCGTTATGGCAGAAAAAGCCTACAACAACCAGATGCAGGAACTAACCGATATGCAGGAGCTGACGGAGCAGATTAAAACGACTCCAGACCTGAAATCGATTGCTGACTTACAGGCCCGTATCCAGACGTCACAGGGTGCTATTCAGGGTGAGCAGGCGAAGCTGAATCTGATGAACATGTTGCAGCAGTCACAGGACAAGCTATTACGTGCGCAGAAAGAACGTGCCACCCACAATTTTGTTTTTGGAACCGGCGGGGACGTTACCGCGTCACCTTCAATTAACTGAGGTAATTATGAAAAAACTACTGCTTGTTATCCCTTTCCTCCTGGTGGCCTGCGATGCCTCGCATGACGTGGAGTGGTACAAAAAACATGAGAAAGAGCGCAAGGCAACAATTCAGGAATGCAAGAAAGACGCGGATGAACTTCAGAAACCTGATTGCAAAAACGCGCGCGAAGCCGATCGTCAGCTGTTTGTGTTCGGCAAAAAAGACGGCGAAATCAATTCACCGAAAATTTAGGAGTAAGGAGGCAATATGGCATTCACCCTAGTCGCAGACATTTTCGCAAAAGTAGACGGGGCGATTACGTCAATGGTGAGCGCCAATGTTGCCACCATTATCTCTGATGTAACGCCTCTGATTGCCACCTGTCTGACAATCAAGCTGATGGTTCAGGGGATGTACTCAGCGTTTAATCCGGGGGCGGGCGACAGCCTGAGTTCGCTGATTAAAGAGTATCTTTCCATAGCCCTTATCCTGAGCTTTGCAACGGCGGGCGGCTGGTATCAACAGGAACTGGTCAACGTGGCGCTTCACCTGCCGGATGATTTTGCTGGGATACTGTCTGCCCCTAATAAAGTCGGTGCAAGTGGCGTACCGGCGATTATTGATAGCGGTATTGAAAAAGGTATCAAGATCGTCAACACCGCATGGGAAGCCGCAGACGTGTTTTCATCGAGCGGCCTGGCCGCGTATGCCATTGGCGGCATTATGATGATTGCTACCGTTGTGCTGGGCGGCCTCGGTGCGGGCTTTGTGATCATGGCTAAAATCCTTCTGGCCGTTACGCTTTGTTTTGGCCCGATTGCAATCTTCTGCCTGCTGTGGGGAGCGACAAAAAACATCTTTGCTCGCTGGCTGGCGTCGGTCATTAACTATGGCCTTGTCGTCGTCATTCTTGCGCTCGTGTTTGGTTTCATCATGCAGATGTTCGACAACCTCCTGTCCTCGATGAACTCTGATGCCGCTTACTCATCAATCACTGGTTCTATCTCCGCCTTATTACTGACGGTCATTTCCGTTTTCGTTCTGTTCCAGATTCCGCAAATTGCCGCCAGCTGGGGTAGCGGTATCAGCGCCGGAGTTGCTGACGCCGCACGCTCTACGGGTTCTTCCATGCAGGCGCTTGGCAATATGGGCAGCCACGGCATGTTTGGCGGTAATGCGTTCAGAGGCGGTAACAGTGGCGGCGGCCAGCAATCGGCAGGTGGAGGAAGTGGCAGCAACAGCGGAGGAAGCAGTGGTTCTAATTTAAGTGGTAAGGCAAGGGGCAGTCGAGGGAAGAAGGCTGCATAAAATTAAAACAAAAGTCGTTGAAATTGCAATTTCGACGACTTATTATAATTAGTACGTTCAACAACCGATAATGGATGCCGTAATGCGCAGCTTATTGCTTATGGGAGTTCTTCTGATTAGCGCCTGTTCCAGCGGGCATAAACCGCCACCGGAGCCGGACTGGAGCAACACCGTTCCAGTAAACAAAACAATCCCGGTTGATACGCAAGGTGGTGCAAATGAAAGCTAATAAAAAAACAGGGCTTACACGTGAAGCCATTAAAGAGTTCAACGAAAGCCGTAAAGGGCTTGAAGTTGATCTGATGGATGAAGTGCTGAAGTCCCGGCGTACCGCCTGGATGGTTGCCACCGGTTCAGCGGTGGTAACTGTTTTTGCACTCTCTTTAGTTGGTTACGTGGTGCATAAGTACAGCCAGCCAATCCCCGCACATCTGCTAACGCTCAACGAGGCCACTCACGAAGTACAGCAGGTCAAGCTGACCCGCGACCAGACCTCTTATGGTGACGAAATTGATAAGTTCTGGCTGACACAATATGTCATTCACCGTGAGAGCTATGACTTCTATTCAGTTCAGGTCGACTATACGGCCGTTGGCTTAATGTCCACGCCGAACGTGGCAGAGTCTTACCAGAGCAAGTTCAAGGGCCGCAACGGTCTTGATAAGGTTCTGGGCGACAGTGAAACGACCCGCGTGAAGATTAACTCTGTGATCCTCGATAAACCGCACGGCGTAGCAACGATACGCTTTACTACGGTTCGCCGCGTGCGCAGCAATCCCGTTGATGATCAGCCGCAGCGCTGGATTGCCATTATGGGGTATGAATATAAATCGCTGGCGATGAATGCTGAGCAGCGTTATGTCAACCCGCTGGGTTTCCGCGTGACGAGTTATCGCGTCAACCCGGAAGTTAACTGAGGGCTGCCCCATGAAAAAACTACTTCTTTCAGCAGTCGTTTTGTCAGTCCTGGGAGGCGCGGCCACTAACGTTATGGCGCTTGAGGTTGGCCGCAATTCTCCTTATGACTATCGCATTAAAAGCGTTGTTTATAACCCTGTTAATGTGGTCAAAATTGACGCTATCGCCGGTGTGGCTACCCACATTGTTGTCGCGCCTGACGAAACCTATATCACTCATGCTTTTGGCGATTCTGAAAGCTGGACGTTTGCGCACAAAATGAACCATTTTTTTGTGAAGCCGAAACAGGCCATGAGTGATACCAACCTGGTGATCGTCACCGATAAGCGCACCTATAACATCGTCCTCCATTTCATCGGTGAAGAAACGAAGAAAAATGCAGACGGTACGGTATCAAAATCCTTTATTGAAACGCCGTGGGCTGTGCGCCAGGCCGTTCTTCAGCTGACCTATGAATATCCGTTTGAGCAGCAGGAAAAAGCCAAAAGCGCGGCTGATAAAAAACGCATTACGCAGAAGCTGAAGCAGACGGCTTTTGCGGGGGCGAAGAACTATCAGTACGTAATGAGCGAACAGCCTGAAATGCGCAGCATCCAGCCGGTTCACGTCTGGGATAACTACCGCTTTACCCGGTTTGAGTTTCCGGCCAATGCGGAGTTACCGCAGGTCTACATGATCTCGGCCAGTGGCAAAGAAACGCTGCCTAACTCTCATGTTGTGGGTGAGAACCGCAACATCATCGAGGTGGAAACCGTCGCTAAAGAGTGGCGTATTCGTCTGGGCGATAAAGTCGTTGGCGTTCGTAATAATAATTTCGCGCCGGGCGCCGGTGCGGTAGCAACCGGTACGGCTTCCCCGGATGTGCGCAGGGTTCAAATTGGGGAGGATAACTGATGGCCCGTAAAAGTGTCGATGTAGATCAGGAACTCGATGAAAACACCGGAGACGGTGAATTTGAAAGCGAGCGTGGCGGATTTAATGGCAGTAACCGCCGTTCGGCTCCTGGTATGAAAGCCTTTGTCATACTGATGGCGCTGCTTGCTTTGGTATTCATCGGGATTACGGTCATGGGTAAAATTCGCGCCCCGGCTAAAGCTGAAGCTGATAAAGACGGTGGTAAAGCGCAACAGGCCAATACACTGCCAAACTACAGCTTTAACAGCGATCCTGATGTTAATAAACCTGCAACTGCGCAGAATAGCGCCACTGATGCCCGTGCTGTGCAGGCTGCCGCACAGGCAGATGCAGATGCGGGCAGCAGCAATACCGGCGCGCGTACCTCTAATAAGCGTAAAGAACCTTCGCCTGAAGAACTGGCTATGCAGCGTCGTCTGGGCGGCGAGCTGGCCCAGACTAATCAGGCGGCTACAAGCAATAGTCCCGGAGTGCAGCCCCAGGACAACGAAACAAGCGAAGGTAGTTCAGCACTCGCTAAAAACCTGACTCCTGCAAGGCTGAAGGCTAGCCGCGCTGGAGTCATGGCTAATCCCAGCCTGACTGTTCCGAAAGGCAAAATGATCCCCTGTGGTACCGGCACCGAGCTGGATACCACTGTTCCGGGTCAGGTTTCCTGCCGGGTTTCACAGGACGTTTACTCAGCTGATGGACTCGTTAGGCTGATTGATAAAGGCTCATGGGTTGACGGGCAGATTACCGGTGGTATCAAAGACGGCCAGGCGCGCGTGTTTGTTCTCTGGGAGCGTATCCGCAATGACCAGGACGGAACAATCGTTAATATTGACAGTGCCGGAACGAACTCACTCGGCAGCGCGGGGATTCCGGGCCAGGTGGATACCCATATGTGGGAGCGTCTGCGTGGTGCGATCATGATTTCGTTGTTCTCTGACACCTTAACGGCGCTGGTTAACCAGACGCAGAGTAATAACATTCAGTACAACAGTACAGAAAACAGCGGTGAGCAGCTGGCGTCTGAAGCACTCCGCTCTTACATGTCTATCCCCCCTACCCTCTACGATCAGCAGGGTGATGCGGTGAGCATTTTTGTTGCCCGCGACCTCGATTTCAGCGGCGTTTATACGCTCGCAGACAACTAAAAAAGTGGGCGCTTAGCGCCCGCTTTTCTTCAGGAGTAATCATGACTGATGCAGCTTTCTATCAACTTGGCCCACTGCGCGAGTATTTAGAAGATCCTACTGTTTTTGAAATTCGCATTAACTGCTTTCAGGAAGTTATCTGTGATACGTTCAGCGGCCGCAGGGTTGTGCAGAACGCGGCAATTACGGCAGATTTTATTAGGAACCTTGCTAAATCGTTGGTGAGCAGCAACAAGCTGACCATGCAGGCCATTAATGACGTGATCCTGCCTGGCGGGATCAGGGGCGTTATCTGTCTGCCCCCTGCGGTGATTGACGGTACAACGGCCGTAGCGTTTCGTAAGGATTTGGCGGCCGATAAAAATCTGGAGCAGCTGACCCGCGAGGGGATTTTCAGTGACTGCCGGAAGATTACCGGCAGCAAGCAAAGCCTAACGGATGATGATTTTTTCCTTAAAGAGCTGCACAGCAGCGAAAAATGGCCCGCATTCCTGCAAACCGCCGTTGAGAAGAAACGCACTATCGTGATCTGCGGTGAAACCGGGTCGGGGAAAACGGTACTCACGCGCGCGCTGTTAAAATCGCTACATAAAGACGAGCGTGTAATTATTTTAGAGGACGTTCACGAAGTCACGGTCGATCACGTTGTAGAAGCCGTTTATATGATGTACGGCGATGCAGGAAAGATCGGCCGCGTCAGCGCCACTGATGCCCTGCGAGCCTGTATGCGTCTGACACCGGGCCGTATCATCATGACTGAGCTTAGGGATGATGCTGCGTGGGATTATCTTAAAGCACTTAATACCGGCCATCCAGGCGGTGTTATGTCAACGCACGCTAACTCTGCGCGCGATGCCTTTAACCGTATTGGGCTGCTTATCAAGGCGACCCCTATCGGCCGTATGCTCGATATGAGCGATATTATGCGAATGCTCTACTCCACCATTGACGTTGTGGTGCATATGGAAAAGCGGAAAATCAAAGAAATTTATTTTGACCCTGAATATAAAATGCAGTGTGTGAACGGGAGCCTGTAATGAAAAACTTAGCAACCTGGCTTCTGGCCGCAGCATTTACGACAGCCGCCCTGCCCGCCTTTGCGGTGGAACCATCCGTTCAGGTTGGCTACTCGCCTGAAGGAAGCGCCCGCGTTCTCGTCCTGAGCGCCATTGACTCCGCAAAAACCTCGATACGGATGATGGCTTATTCTTTTACCGCCCCGGATATTATGAAAGCACTGGTAGCAGCCAAAAAACGGGGAGTTGATGTGAAAATCGTAATTGATGAAAGGGGCAATACGGGGCGCGCCAGCATTGCGGCCATGAACTACATAGCGAACAGCGGCATCCCTTTGCGTACTGACAGTGATTTCCCTATCCAGCATGACAAGGTGATCATCGTGGATAATGTGACCGTTGAAACTGGCAGCTTTAATTTCACCAAAGCGGCCGAAACGAAAAACTCGGAGAATGCGGTGGTGATCTGGAACATGCCTAAGCTCGCTGAATCATTCCTCGAACACTGGCAAGACCGCTGGAATCGGGGGAGAGACTACCGTTCCAGCTACTGAATACTGACCGCCAAAAGGCGGTTTTTTTGTTCAAAGAAACTGATCTCAGTATCGCGCCCGGGGCAGCTGGCCAACGTCGCCGGCATCGCGCCGGCAAAAATCGAAAAACAGAAATATCAGCAAGATAGCTTAAACAGGTGTCGGGAAATTTCGTTGAGATATTTTGAAGGAATCACAGTGTAAGCAGGCGCTTTTTCAGGGAGGCGCGTTCTTGCGGGTTGCGTCCCTTGTGATTGGCGATGCGATCCGCCGTGGCGGCCTGGCGCTTGACGGGCCAGTAGGAGCGGCCATCCTTGCCCATCGACCAGACGCTGCTGGCCTGGTTTTCCAGCAGGGGCAGATGGGCGCTCAGGGCTTCGGGCGACGCGCTGGTCAGCGCCGTGCGCTCACGGGTGCGCCAGCGCTGATGCCAGAGCTTCTTGTCCTCGCGCTCGCTGCCGCAGGTCGTGTGCCCGACGATGGGTGTTTTGCGGCGGCTGCGGCTCATAACGTAGTGGTCTCCAAGAACATTCAGGACTGATCCCAGGCGTCGATGGTCAAGACCTGATCGGCAGGACAGGCGGCTACGCGGTCGGGAACTGGATGGTGTTCAGTCTCATGCCGACCCCATTCGATTGATCGCGTCGCTTGCGGCACGCTGCGACGCAAGGAGGTTTGCGACCTGGTTTAGCAGCCGTGTCCGCTGCATGTCTGTTACCTATCTCCCCGACCGCTCATTGGACCAACTCCAGAGATTGGGCTCTATCGCTCAGCCAATACGAAACCGGCATTGGCTGATGCCACAACCGAGACTAACACAAATGGCTCGGTACCTGTATTTCGCGCCCCGTGCACTTGGCCCGGTCTTGCCACGGCTATCTCACCTTCCCTGAGGGCACGAACAATCCCATTGCCCTGAAAGTAATCAGCCATTCCCGACAAAACAGTCCACGTGTCTTGGCCGTGAGGATGAATGTGAGCCGCAATTTCCTGCCCGGGATGGACATGCCAAACCACGATAATTGAGTCTCGGGTTTCAAGCACAACGGAACGAATAGGCTCGCCTTCGGACGGCTGAACATACTCGGCTACAGAAAATATTCTCGATTCAACAGTCATCGGAGATCCCTCTTTCACAGTTGTCGTTACGGTCTTCATCGTCGGCATCCTGACGCACGGCGGGCAATTGCTGGAGCAACGCCGGCAGCCATTCCTGTACCGTCTCCCACACCACATCGAGGTTGATGTCGAAATAGCCGTGAGCCATGCGATTACGCATATTGCGCATGCTGCGCCACGGCACGTCGGCATGCGCCTGGGTGAACTCGACGTAGCCATCCATCACCTTTGTGGCCGCCTCGCCGATGACGATCAGGCTCATGATGACGGCCTGCTGGGTGCGCTTGTCGGCCAAGAAGTCGTCCTTGGCCATCCCTTCCACGAAGCTGCGCGCATCGGTTGCGGCCTGCTGAATGTGGTCGAGGTAATCGGGCAGGCGGTTCTCGCTCATATCGGTTGCGCCTCCGCGAGCACCTTGGCCCGGAACTTCGGCGGCAGGTCGCCGGGAGTCAGCAGATCGACGTCAACGCCGAGCAGCGATTTCAGTTCTTCTTCCAAATCGCCCAAGTCCAACAACGTGGCACCGGGCAGCGCATCGACCAACAGGTCGAGGTCGCTGCCATCCCGGTCGGTGCCATGCAGCACCGAGCCGAAGACGCGCGGGTTCGCGGCGCGAAAGCGGCCTACCGCTTCACGCACTGCGCTTCGCTTCATGTCAAGCACAACAGACGGTCGCATGCGCATCCTTTCTTATCGAAACTCGTTGAGATGATATGCAATCAAGAATAGAATTTCAAGAACTCACAAAGTAACGCGGTGGTTAATATCCTGTACCCACGGATTGCCCTTAGCGCTGCCTATATCGGCTAAAGCACTCCGGTAGCTTGATTCACCCCACGGCCACGGCAGGATCTTGGCCGTCGCAAGCGCCAGGGGAAAATCTTCAGCTGCAAGCCTGAGTGATTTCATGTGCGTGTAATCCATCGCCCAGATGATTTTTGTGAAGAAGAACTCGCGCTCGTTCATGTCCGGGCGCGCGTCCTGGCCCTCCGTGCCAACGGCCAGCAAGTAATCGGCCTGAATTGGCAGTATCAGCGCGCGTAGTAAGTCATGGATCGCCGGTTGCGGCAGTCTGCGCGCCAGATTAATTACCCGGTCGAACTTCAGTTTATCCTGCTTGCGCTTGTCGGTCTGCTCCATCAGATTTCATGGCCCCCTTCTTCATGCTCATGCTCATGGGTGTGTTCTTTTCCGGTATGGCTCTGTTCCGCCTGAGACGTCTGCGGCATGGCGTAATCGTCGTAAATGCTGCTGTCAAAGTCGTAGTCTGATGCTTCGGCATAATGCTCGTAATCGGCATACTCCTGCGCGCTCCACTGCTGATCGTCGGCAGCAGCATAATCATGGGCCAGCTCTGCATCATTTTGCTGTGCTTCATGACGCCGCAGGCCAACGGAATCATCCATAGGGTTCTGCTTAAGATGAAAGGCGTCCTCTGCGTTGCTCACCGGCTGATAATCAGTGCCGGTTGTCATGTTATGTTCATCGGGTTTCTGGTTAAACGCCATGCTTTCCCCCGTGGCTTCTGGCAGACCTTTTTCAGCTGATCGGGTTTCTAAACTGGTATCGCGGCCAATATCCTTAAACCTGGCCTCAAGCCCAAAGAAACGGTCAATTTCTGCGGCCGTGGTTTTCGGGCTGTCGCGGCTCACGCTCGATGCCAAAGATTTTTTATCGTCGGTAAAAATTTCCACCTCATGACGCGCACGCGAAATACCAACATAAAAAACGTCCTTAGAAGTGGTAAGCGATTTGGTATCTATGTTGAACAACACGCGATCACAGGTAAGCCCTTGGGATTTGTGGACGGTGGTTGCATAAGCATAGGAAAGATAAGAAGCCTGTTTTTTGTCCAGCTCAACCGTGCGCCCTTTTTTGTCCTCAAGCGTCAGTTTTTCACCCTCCACGGTTTTCACCGTGAAGCGGTCGCCGTTGGCAACGTCCAGCGTTTTATCGTTACGCGTTACCATAACCTTATCGCCCGGCGCCAGTTCGGCGCTGACTGCCTGGTATACAGACAGCTTGGTGTGTGTACGCGGGCTGAAAGCGATCTGCTCACCGCTGCTGCTTTCAACCGTCAATTTGTTGCCCGGCCCGGTATCAAGAACCTGGTAAGACTCGCCCCGCTTCATACCATTTTTGTAATCCTGTTCGGGGATAATGATTTGCCCTTTACTGAAATAACGGCTGTCGCGGCGTTCCGCCTGTGTCGAATCCACGCGGTCAAGTAGCGTGAACGTTTCGCCGGTTCCGGCAAGCCCCAGATTGCCCCGGATGTAGTCATTGAGGGTTTTGCGTGAGGCGTTCGTACCAGAGATTATCAGGGTGGCATCCTGTTGTTCTGAGGACAGAGACAGGTAGCGATCGGCAAGTTGAGCGAGTCGGGGCGCTTCTTCCTTCAGTTCGTTCACGCCGGTGATATTTTTCAGGGCGCGCGCGGCATTACCTTCAGCGGCATACTTAACCGCCTCAAGCAAAACTTCATTCTTCTGTCGCTGAATGTCTTTCATGTAGCTGGTCTGCATATCTGCTTTAATCAGCTGCTCAAAAGGCTTACCGGCTTCTACCGCTTTCGTCTGTGACGTATCCCCCAGGAATACCGCGCGAGCGTTATGCTTCTCGATCACCTCCATCAGCTGTTTCATCTGTCGGGCGGGTATAACCCCGGCTTCATCAATGAATACGACTGATTTTTCATCCAGCTTTTTATCCTTCGCTTTGAGGAAAGCGGCAACGGTGCGGGCCGGTAATCCATCATCTTCAAGCGCTTTTTTCTGTGTCCCATAGGGGGCCAGCGCCGTGACCTTCAGCCCTTGTGACTCCAGCAGCTCTTTAGCGGCCATCGTCATATAGCTTTTACCGGTACCGGCGTAACCATGTGCGGCCACAAACCGATCTTTGCTCGTCACAATTTCTGTAACCGCGCGCATCTGCTCCTTCTTGAGGGTTTTCCCGGCAAGCAGCTGGCCTGCAATCTCTGCGGTCAGCTGTCGCGGCATCTGCCCCCGGCCGCGTGATTCGATAGTCAGAATGGAACGCTCAAGGCGAATACCCTCCACGGTAGTGACGCGGTGGCTGGTCTTTTTAAGCCTGCCGTTTTTAATACCATCATCTACCGCAAAACGGGCTTTATCCGCACGCATCCCGCTATTCGTCAGCGAGTCGATCCACTCTTTGCGCGTCAGAGTTTCGGCCATAACTGAAGCACCGACCTTCAGAGTTGATTGATACCGGGCTTCGCCCTCGATGATGGCGCCCTTCTGTACCGCCTTCAGGTACGCTTTTTCAACATCGGCTATTGTGGCATGGCCCAGCACCTGCTTATTAGCGATTTGAATCAGCTTCTGGCGTTCAAAGCTGGCATCGCGCTCTGACAGCGACTTAACTGCAAACTGGATAGCCCGGTCAGCTTTAACCTCCGGGCTGGTAAAATCCGGGGCCATGTTGCGCGCTATATCAGCCTCCAGAGGTTTACCGTGTCCCTGCCATTCACGGTTATCAAAATCAATGCCGAGCGTTTTGGCGCGGCTGGCCCATTCCTGGTGAATTTCTTCACGGGAATGCTCTGTTTTCTTTTCACGCGTAGCCATCGAGACGCGGCTTTTCGTCTGAGCATCGGCGGTTTCCCGCGTCAGACCCATTGCAGCGAGTCCCTTTTCAATTTGCTCCGACCGGCGGGAAAAAGCGCGAATCTGTTCATCTGAAAAATGGGCCATATCGAACGTGTTATTTTTGCTGTTGTAACGCAGCTCATAACCGGCTTTGGTCAACTCCAACGCCAGCTCCTGTTTGTAAACATCGCCCAGGTGCATTTTGTTACGCATCAGCTCATCATTTTTGAGCGCGCGCCACTGGCCGTCCTCGCGCTGGGTCATGTTCATGACAAAAGCGTGTGTGTGCAAATCAGGATCTAGCGCCCTGGAAGTTTCGTGGCGGAAAGTAGCGACGACAAGGTTATTGGTATTCTGGGTTACTGATTTCCCCTGGCGAGTCGTCCGGGCCTGCGCGAGTTTTTCAGCTTCACGCACAGCAGCGGCAACAGCTTTTTCATGAGCCTCGATAATGGTTTTATCGCCGTGTATCAGCGCCTGCATGGATACCCCTTTAGGCGCTGAAAACGTCAGGTCGTAGCCCAGACGCTCTTTTTTGGCATCACCCACGTGTCGCTGCATATGCGTGAAGGTATCTATCTCTCCGACAAGCAGCTCTTTAAACCGGGCTGATTCAACGTCCCCGGATAAGCCGAGGGCTTCAGCTCCGGTTCCCTGCCAGGACGTGAATGATGAATCCTTACTGTAGTAATCATCCTTTGCATCAGAGTAGTAGCCCACAACGCTAGTGACGTTCTGGCGGGTAATCGTGGTTATATCAAGCATCAGATCTCCCTCAGTTCAATGCCAGGAACAGGGTTTTTGCGATGGTATTTAACGTGTTTAGCCTTGAACTTAGCGACGGGCATATCACCAGGCAACGCCAGATAGCCGGTGAGGTTTGGCAACATTGATATTTCGGTAGGCGTTACGGCACGAACAACTTTAACGTCGCGGCGTTTACGGACAATCCAGGGCTTCTGAGGATCGGATTCTTTACGCTCAACTTCGCCTTCTATCTCACCGAGTGAGCGCGACATTTGATCCAACGTTTCATCACCGAGACGGCTGCCGCCCAGCACGATGTTAGAACGCATGTTAGCCAGAATTGTCTGAGCCATATCCCGACCATAAACCTTAACCAGCTGAGAATAGGTTTGATAGCCAGCATAAACACACAGACCGCTTTTACGCCCTTTGGTCAGTGCATCGTTGAGGTTTGGCAGAAACTGGAGTGATTCCAGCTCGTCAATAAATACATTAATGCGGCTTTCTTTTTCACCCATACCCAGCACGATAGAAAAAATCGAATCCAGCCAGCAGGAAATTAGCGGATTAAGTGACCTTTTCATTTCTTCCTGCCAGGTGATAAACAGGGTTCCCGGCTTTCCATCATCAAGCCAGTCACGCAGGGAAAAATTACCTTCCGGCATTTTCAAATGTGGGGCAAGATTCTTACTGAGAACAAATCGCGCGCTTCCAACTGCTTTTTCAGACCCGGAAAAAATAGCTTCGGCAGGCGTCCCCATTAAAAATTCTTTTAATTTTTTCTGGTCAACGTTACAGGCCCAGTGAATAACTTCTTCCATAGTTACTGTGCTGTATAGGCTGTGAAGTTTTTTCGAAACTTCACTAAAAATAAGACGGCCATAGCCGAACCATTCTTCAGTAGCCATATCAGGGCTTTCCTGAACAATAGAGTTCACTAAACGCTCGTAATCATATGAACGGCGAATTTCATTGAAAAACACCCAGCCTTCAGTGCGTTTATCATAGGCGTTTAAAATAACATCGCCGGGACGATAGAAATTCTTTAAGAACCCCCCATTTGGATCTAAAGCAATATTTTTGCCGCCTCTAATGATGCTCTTAAATAACAGTTCATTGAAAATTGTGGTTTTACCAGTACCGGTTGTACCGGCAATCGAAAAATGCAAGTTCTCAGCGTATGTAGGTATGGGGATATTAGCCACGGTTAACTGGTTGACACCTCTTTCGCGTGTTTTATCAGCGAGTGTTCTGGCGCGAACAAGCTCTGTACCACGATAAATCTTTTTGAATCTTTCGCCTTTAAACACGCGTGATTTATCATAAATGATAAAAGCGATCAGACCGCCAACACCAATAAACCAGCCAGCAATTAAAGCTGACCATAAAGGCCATAGCGAAAAAGTATTCTTAACCAGATACGGAATCAGGTATTTAGCCGTGGATGGATCAATACCGTAGGTAAATTTTGCAACTAGAAACCATACCATCACTGGAGGCAAAGTAATTGCAAATAAAAATGCTAAGCCTCTTTCTCTATCGTCCATTTCAGCGCTCCTTTTTTGGTTCCCAGACTTTGTAGCCGTTACGTTCAACCTCTGCTTTTGCCGCTTTGGTTTTGCCCGGTTCTGCTATCGAGCGCAGGAGGATTAGCGTTTCAATAGCGAGTGATTCATGCAACATCATCTGTCCTGCCGGTGGGAATTTTACGCCAGATAGCGTTTCGGTTATTGCCTTCAGCTCATCGCGCAGTGGGCCAAAATCCGCATCTGAAGCACGGTCAAAAAGATAATCCAGTTTGCGATTTACGTCGCTCAGCCGGTCGGCAACTATTTTCAACCCGGACTCCCGATCACCTGGGCCAGCTTCAATGCAGCGCCGCAGATAATCTGACCGATTACCTCCTGAAACCAGGTCTATATAGGCCAAAAGTTCATCTGATACTTTTGCGGTTATTATTGGCATTCAGTCCTCACATTGTGCATTTCTTAAACAAAAAATTGGGATCTAACAAGCTGAAATCTTAGTATTACCAAAGTAATAAAGCAAACTCATTATAAAACAATGGGTTATTGGGTGTTTTTAATACCTAATTATTACCGAATATTGACGCTATTTATTTTTTTATCTTTTAAATCAGTACGATAGCGTGATTTATCGCGCTGCGTTAGGTGTATAGCAGGTTAAGGGATAAAAAATCATCTTTTTTGGTAGGAGCGATCTCCGTAGGTTAAGGGTCATTTGGCTAAAAAGCGTCCTATTCTTTGATGGTCATGCTTGCATGACCATCTGAGCAACCAAAAACTACAGATAAACTACAGATAAACTACAGATAAACTACAAAAAACGATTTACCTTAGCGTTGTCAGACTACTAATAGACTACAAGGAAACTACAAAGAAACTACAAAGAAACTACTAAAACCGTGGCAGACTACTAATAGACTACAAGAAAACTACAAATAAACTACAAAACTGGATTGACCCCTTCTTACGAGTGTTGTAGAGTCATCTTCATACAACGGAGGGGGTTATGAATAAACCAGCAGATCTGAAACCCCGCAACTTATCGGCTGCTGTCAGATTGCGCCTAAATGAAATCGAGAACTGGCTGGACAGAGGGCTAACGCGGCATGAAATTGCTGAAATCCTCGACAGCGAATACAGCTTTTCGGTAACAGCCAAAGGGCTTGAGATGGCACTGTATAGAACGCGGCAAAACCGAAAAAATGTATTGCACAATACACATGATAAGAGTAGCGCGAAGGGTGCAGCGGAAAGTGTATTGCACAATACACAACCGTCTGAGCCTGAAGCGCAGGAAAGTGAAAAAGCAGAGAGTCCCGGCATTATTGATAAAGAGTTCTTCAATAAAATCGGTGAGGATTTCAACCCTAAGAAGTTCAACAAAAAATTCTGAGGTGATTTATGAAAGTAGCGGTAATTAATTACAGTGGCAGTGTTGGTAAAACATTAATTTCATCTTACCTGTTAGCCCCGCGCCTGACTGGTGCAAAGTTCTATGCGGTAGAGACTATCAACCAGTCTGCTTCCGATCTGGGTATTGAAAATGTGACCAGTTTTAAAGGTGACGACTTCTCACGTTTGATTGAGGATATTGTTTTTGAAGATGCAGGCATTATTGATATTGGCGCGTCAAACGTTGAAGCGTTCCTGATGGCTATGTCTCGCTTTGACAGTGGCGCGAACGAATTTGATAAATATGTAATCCCGGTGACGCCGGATAATAAGGCGATTGATGAAAGCCTGAAAACGGCACACACGTTAAGTAAAGCGGGCGTGAGCAGCAAGAAAATTATCTTTGTTCCAAACCGTATTAGTCCAGACAGTGAAGTAGAAGATGTGCTGGCGCCGGTGTTTGAGTTTGTCAAAGAAACGAAGATTGGCAAAATAAGCAAGAAGGCTGTTATTTATAACAGTGAGGTTTTCGAATATCTGGCGTTTCACCGTATCTCATTCGAAGTATTGACCGCTGAAGATCCAGAAGAATTCAAATCCCGTGCAAAACAAACAACCGATGCTGACGAGCGCAAAAAACTGGCACGCCGTTATACATACATGAAACAGGCGATTCCGGTAAAAGCTAATCTCGATAAAGCATATGCGGCTTTAATGGGAGAATAAAATGGAAAAGCAGCCGGATAAATTAGAAGTTCTGATGGACTGGTTTTTAGGTGACGCGAAGGAAATCACCGCAACTCAGAAAGAAATGACGCAGAAACTTTCTGAGCTTTCGGAAAAGCTGGCAAAAGACACCGAAAGTTTAGGAGAGACGGCAGACTCTTTTAAACGGGCTTTAGTAGAAAACCAGCGTTCAATTAGCCTGGCAATTAGTGATGATGCTAAGGCGCGCGAGGAATTTCTAACTAAATTCCGCCGCGCGCAGGCGTCCAGTGCTGAGACGTTTACCCGTCAGATCCTTTTTATTACAGCTGGCTGCACCATCGTGGGCGCCGCAGTAGGCGCCGCGATAGCGATACTTTTACTGAGATAAAGCAAACCGGGCGTGTCCCGGTTTTTTTGTCAAGCGGAGCGCGGAGGCCGAAGGCCGGAGGCATTAGTGGCCGCCGCCCGCGTAAGCGGGGCGAGACGGGAACCGGCTCGAAGCGCAGCACGGCAGAACGGCCCCGCAGGGGCAATGCCCGTTTTAATTCATCGTGACAGTCGCGCGTGACCATCACGGGGAGAAAAATAATGAATGACCGACAGCGAGAACTGGCCCGTATACGCCAGGCCCGCCGCCGCGCGCGGCTCAAGGAAGAAGGCACAAGCGTGACAGTCACGCTAACAAAACAGGAAGAAGCAATGTTGCAGGAGCTGTGCCGGGTTCGCCGTCCTGGACGAACGCCTTATTCAACGAACGAATTTTTCCAGCTGCTGCTTATCCGCAACTGGCAGCAGTGGCAGGAGCAGAAGGCACAGCTGGGAAAATGCCAGGCTTGCGGAAAGCTGAAAGCGGAGGGGGGGTGCGAGGGTGAACGGAAAGGCGAAACCTTTAACTGCTGGCTTGCCGTCGAAGCCAATGAACTAAATTTGTAGTGTATTGTGCAATACACATTTACACAGAAACAAAAACCACCGGCAATTCCTGGAACCGGATACCTACGGCTATTCCTGGGTGAACGGTACTTTTTGCACCTGGGTGCGCTGAAAAAGCTGAATATGCAGGGTGACGTTCGCGTGCTGTTCTGCTTTGTAGACTGAATGCGCCAGCTATACGCCTGACTGCTTAAACCTGGTAAAGTTCTGCAACCGGCACTGACCGGAAAGCAAGGCAGGGAAGACCTAAGCCAGAAACCTTGACTGCTCCCCGCCCTTCAGGGCGGGGATTGCGGATCATGTTCTTCTCTTTCAGGGATTCAACGCAGACAAGAAAGGCTTTCAATTTCCTATACGTGAACGGCCGCGCAGCGGAAAGAAACAAGCCCGGTCAATCCGGGCTTGTTTCTTTAGGCGGCTCAGAAATCGCCTAAAGGCCCGGCTTGGCCGGGCAGTCAGTGCTATTTAGTTTGTTGCAGCAGCTGGCTTAATTTTGCCGCCAGTGCATACGTCGATTGGAAAGCGCCTTGCAGGCGCTGATTAGGCAGCTGGTTGAACGCTTCGAGGCAGGCGCGCAGCAATAATTCTTTCTGAGATTCGACTTCTTTTTTCAGTTGGGAAGGGGTGGTAACTGTAGTCATGCTTGCTCCTTAGTGAGCCGATATCGGCAATTTTTCGGGTGGCGGTGTTGCCTCCCGATGATTTAATTATCGGTGATTATGCCTTTAAAGTCAATACAAGTACGGAATTT